>NZ_JANSHP010000043.1:0-672 GCF_047502605.1 Synechococcus sp. RC10A2 | reverse complement strand
GGGCAATCATGCACCCGTTCCGACAAGGTCTTGGGAACACGCTCCTCACAAACACAACAATTTTGGGACGTACCACGGGGATCCACTCTCAACACCTGTTTGCCGCGTTTGACCGCCACTGCTGTCAGAATGTCAAGAAATCGTCCCCAAGCCGCATCCAAAATCGATTTAGCCAACCGAGTCCGTGCCAGCCCTCGGACGTTGAGATCCTCCACCACCAACAGGTCGTATTGCCCCACCAGCCAGTGCGCCACTTGGTAGTGGAACGCTTTGCGTTGTCGGGCAACGTGCAACTGCAAACAAGCAACTTTCGTGGCTTGTCTCTTCCAGTTGGCGGATCCCTTCACTTTGCGGCTCAGTTGCCGCTGCTGTCGAGCCAAGTGCTTTTGAGCT
The DNA here is from genome assembly GCF_047502605.1 of Synechococcus sp. RC10A2. Lineage (NCBI taxonomy): Bacteria > Bacillati > Cyanobacteriota > Cyanophyceae > Synechococcales > Synechococcaceae > Synechococcus > Synechococcus sp. RC10A2. Next base: position 279 of record NZ_JANSHP010000043.1, on the reverse strand, counting down.
TGGCGGTAGTACCGCGGGATAGGCACCACCTCCCCATCGCTGGTGGTGAGAAACCTATCCAATCCCACATCAATGCCCACCGCCTTTTTGATAGGCACAGGCTCTGGGAGAGGAACGCTTTTGTCTTCCAAGCTGATGCAGACATACCACCCATCGGCCTTGCGCACCACTGTGCAGGTTTTGGGCACAAACCCCTCCGGCAAGGGGCGGTGCAGCACCACAGGCATCGAGCCAATCTTGCTCAGCCGCAGAGTCTCCCCTTCCAGATGCGCTCCCGCC